>NZ_JARDAN010000040.1:0-5151 GCF_040560085.1 Paenarthrobacter sp. CC6
CCCACCCCACATCGACCCCCACCAAACACCCCGACGCAACCACCACCACACACCACCCAAAACATGACACCGGGCGATAAGCCTGATCAGACCGCTCAGCGAACGTCAGATGAGGGGCGCCCGTGGGAAACGCGACGCCAAGCACCCCTGACGCGGGCTCAACCAGGGTGGCCGTGCAAGGTCACGGCGATGGTGGTCGCGTTCAGGGCGAAGGATGACGGCGGACTACCTCCACGGGCTAGCTCCAGGACCCGGGCCTCACACCGCGGGCCACGGGACCAAGGCCCAACGGAATCAATGCGAGGTGGGCCAGCCCGTGTACGACTCCGCCAGGTACGCCTTGGCATGCTCGGACGTAACCACCGAGTGCAGCTCACCGAGTTGGCGGGCGCGGTCGAAATCGTCGGCTCCCGGGACGGTGTGCAGCATGGACGTCATCCAATAGGAGAAGTGCTGCGCCTTCCAAACTCGGTCCAGGGCGCGATCACTGTAGGAGTCCAGGAGGGCCGTGGAGCCGTTGGCGTAGAAGGAGTCGAGCCCTTCGAAGAGCGCTTTGACATCATGGATGGCCAGGTTCAGGCCTTTGGCCCCCGTCGGCGGGACCGTGTGGGCGGCGTCGCCTGCGAGGAAGAGGTTGCCGTGGCGCATGGGCGTGTGCACGAAGCTGCGGAACGGCAGGACCATCTTCTCCAGGACCGGGCCTTCCTTGAGCTCGAACCCGTTGCCATTGACGCGCTTGCGGAACTCGGTCCAGATTCGTTCGTCGTCCCAGTCGGCCACGTTTTCCTTGGGATCACATTGGAAGTACATGCGCTGCACCGTCTCGGTGCGCTGGCTGATCAAGGCGAAGCCGTCTTTGGAATTGGCGTAGATCAGCTCGTCGGCGCTGCGGGGTGCTTCTGCCAGGATGCCGAACCACGCAAACGGGTACTCGTGGAAATACCACTTGCGATCAGCTTCGGGGATCTGGAAGCGGCAGTGGCTGCGGGATCCGTCGGCACCGACGAGGAAGTCAGCCTGGATCTCGAACTCCTGCCCTTCCGAGTCAGTGAACCAGACCTTCGGTTTGCCTTCGAGGTCATGCACGGTGGTATCCGAGACGCTGTACCTGACATCGCCGCCGTCAGCCTCCCGACGGGCGGCGAGATCCATGAAAACGTCTGTCTGCGGGTACAGCCACACGGACTCGCCAACGAGTTCCTTGAAATTAATGCGGTGGCTTTCACCGTTGAAGCGCAGCTCGATGCCGTCGTGCCGGTCGCCCTCGCGGAGCACTCTGTCCGACACCCCTGAGTCGACCAGCAGGTTCACCGTGCCGTGCTCCAGGATTCCGGCGCGAACTGTTTCCTGGATGTCCTTGCGGCTGCGGATTTCAACCACCACAGAGTCGATTCCCTGCCTGGCCAGCAGATGGGAAAGCATGAGCCCGGCAGGGCCTCCGCCCATGATGGCTACCTGGGTGCTGATGGGTGTGCGTGTCATGATTCCTCGCTTCGTTGCGGATCCCCGCGCTTCGAACGGCTGGGATGAGCTTGGAATCAGTGTGGCCCGAACGGAGTGACTGGCGTTACACCACTTCCATTGAACGGAAGTTGTGATTGTTATCGCCCAGCTGGCGTCCGATGCCACGCGCCGCGGTCTGCAACGCCGGCACCAGCGCTTGGAGCCGCATCTCGGCCAAAGGAACCACCACCCCGAGGGCCGCCACCGTCCGGCGCTTACTGTCCAGTATGGGCACAGCGATTCCCCAGGTATCCGGATCAACAACGCCCGCCAGCTGGGCATAGCCTTGCTGCGCGGCTTCGGCCAGGAGATGACGCACGACGTCGGCGGCAACCTTTCCCGCCGGGTCCCGGAAGTACTTGAGGTACTCCGCCTGCAGCTCCCGTGGTTGGTTGGCCATGAGGGCCAGCCCGGCAGACGAAATATGGACGGGCATCCGCCCGGCGACCCGCGCCCTGTTGGCCACGGACCCGCGCCGGGAAAGGCGCTCCACGAACAGCGCTTCCCAGCCTTCGAGGATGGCCAGGTTGACGTTCTGGTTGAGGACCTGCTGAATGTCCTCCATGAACGGCATGGCAGCCTGACGCAGGGCCAGCGTGGGCGAATTGCGGTTCACCAGTTCCCATAAGCGCAGCCCGAGGCGAACGGTCCCGCCCGCGCCAAGATCCAGCAGCCCCTGCTGGGAAAGTTGGCGGACCAGGCGGTGGGCGGAGGACAACGGAAGGCCCGCCCGTTCAGCGAGTTCGGTCAGCTGCAGCGATGTCACGCCCTCGGGAAACGCCGCGATCAACCGCACGACGCGTTCGACCACGGAGTCGCCGGATGATGAGTTGGCCACCGTTCACCACCTTTCTGAAAGCGCGCAAGGGACGACGCACGAAACTGCGCGATGGCACTAAGCTGACGCCACCCAGCGGAATTATCGATTCCATTCAATGGTAGGACGTGTGCCGCGTTACAAAGAGTGGTGATACAACTCTCGTAACTAACCGGACGTTCAGGCGACCGGAACCCTAGCAACGAGGACGCTATGCCAACGATGTCATCTGCCCGCCGCTCCCAATGGCCCGTGTGGCTTTGCTGGCTGGCCATGGTCCTGGACGGTTTCGACCTTGTGGTCCTCGGGACCGTTATCCCAACACTGATCAAGACCGGGGAACTAGGTTTTGACGCCGTGGGAGCCACGTTCGCAGCCACCATCTCCCTGGTCGGCGTTGGCTTGGGAGCGCTCTTCATTGCACCGCTCTCGGACAAGTTCGGTCGCCGCAGGCTGCTGATCGCCTGCGTGGCGGGCTTTTCGGTTTTCACCATCGCCGTGGCGTTCGCCCCCAATGTGGCGGTTTTCTCGGTGATGCGTCTCCTTGCAGGCCTCGGCCTTGGTGCTTGCCTGCCTGCAGCCCTGGCGTACATGAACGACTACGCCCCTTCCGGTACGGCAGGAAAATCCACCACCAGGACCATGACCGGATACCACGTGGGCGCCGTGGCCACCGCGCTGCTGGCCATCATCATCGTTCCGAACTGGCGTCTCATGTTCATCATTGGTGGAGTCGCCGGGCTGGTGCTCCTGCCCTTCCTGTGGGCGAAGCTTCCCGAGTCGCTGCCTGAAGCAGCCCCGGCCCAAGCGGGCGGGGCGCCCAAGCCCGCAGCCGGCGTCGCGCGTTCCGCAAATCCCGCAGCCAAGAACGGTTTCCGGGACCTGCTCCAAAAGCCGTATCCGGTAGTCGCCCTGGGAATTGGCGTGGCGTCATTCATGGGATTGCTGCTGGTTTACGGCCTCAACACCTGGCTGCCCCAGCTCATGGCTGCCGCCGGATATCCGGTCAGCACGGGCCTGACACTGCTGCTCGTCCTGAACCTCGGGGCTGTCGCCGGGCTGTTCCTGGCCGGGGTCCTGGCCGACAAGCACGGGACCAAGAAAATCGTGCTGCTCTGGTTTGGGCTGTCAGCTGTCTTCCTGGCCATCCTGAGCGTCAAAATCCAGAACGAATTCCTGCTCAACGCCGCCGTGTTCGTTACGGGCATCTTCGTGTTCAGTTCACAGGTGCTGGTCTACGCCTGGGTGAGCCAGTTGTTCCCGCCACGGCTCCGCGGAACGGCCCTCGGCTTCGCTGCCGGAGTGGGCCGGCTTGGTGCCAT
This sequence comes from Paenarthrobacter sp. CC6, assembly GCF_040560085.1. Taxonomy (NCBI): domain Bacteria; kingdom Bacillati; phylum Actinomycetota; class Actinomycetes; order Micrococcales; family Micrococcaceae; genus Paenarthrobacter; species Paenarthrobacter sp. CC6. The sequence goes on from NZ_JARDAN010000040.1 coordinate 3,643, forward strand.
TGTCGGCCCAGCCGTGACAGGAACCCTGGTTGCGGCCAACATCGCGTACCCGGCGGGCTTCTACGTGTTTGCCGCCGCCGGCGTGCTGGCTGTCGTGGCGCTGGTCCTGGTCCCGCATGAGGTCAAAAACAGCGAGGAAACCGTCACGGCCGACCACTAAGCGATTCTTGGATTCCAAGGACTCCGGTGGAGGGACTCCGTGGTACCCAGCAACTGGGGCACGGCGTCGAAGCAGCGGTCGCTGGACTTCCTCAGCTCCGGGAGCGCCGCTACCGCCGAGTCGAAATGATCCTCACGAATCATCATCTCGATGGCCCGGCACTGGCTTTCAGTTTCCACCGCGCCCACCATGGCCGAGGAGATCTTGAGGCTAAGGACCGCGTCCATGCTGGCGTCGAGGTCGTGCCCGCACAGTCCGTTGGAAAGCCTGAGGATCCTTTCGGGCAGCATGGTGAGGTACGTGGAGAGGAAACGCAGCGCCAGCCGGGAGTCGCCCAACTCCTCGGCCAGCGCTTGCAGCTTGCAAGGTTCCAGCGGACTCGGCCCCGGGTGGGGTGCCGCCCGGTCACTCACCGCTTGCTGCCTGGGGCTGTGCGACGCCTTCCGGCGCCGACTTGCTGGGGTCTTTCGTCCAGATGGAGGCCAGCATCCCGATGACCAGGATGGCTGGTGCGCCGTACATCAGGGTGTTAAGGACCATCGGTTCCCGGATGGCCCTGATCGCGTTGCCGACATAGGGGATGGTGGCGACCTGCTTGTCCACGGTCTTGCCCTGAAGAGTGGCGATCCAGGGATCGATGCCGTTGTTGGCGTCGCCCTTCGTCTGGACAGCTACCCCGCCGTCCGCCGTGGTGGTGATTTCGGTGATGCGGTGGGTTTCCACCCGCTGATCCTCCAGCGGAATGTGGTAGGTGATGATGTCGCCCACCTTGACGTCCTCGATGGGCGTCGGAACGGTCACCACCACGTCACCAGGGTTGATCAGGGGAGACATGGAACCGGTCAGCATGGTGGAGGTCTGGTAGCCAAAAACGCGTGGCCCGATCGCGAGGAACAGGAACACCAGCGCGCCAAGAACCAGCAAGGCCACGGCAATCACCTTGGCCACGGTGCCGGCAACGCGGCGGATGGCACTTTTGGGGGCAGGGGCTCCAGCTCGGGTTTCGACGGCAGCAGTTTCGACGGCTGCAGTTTCGACGACGGCGACGGCGGCCGGCGGCGAGGCAGCGGCCCTGGAAGCCGGGATGTTCGCAGCGGAACGCCGGCCATGGAGTGCTGGTCCGTTGAGGGTCTCGATGGTGCTCATGTCCTGGCGTTCCTTTCGCTGAGTGGGCAAATCATTCAGTGCGGTAAATCGTTCAGTTGGTGCTGCACCGGCGGACCTGATCGGGCAGGGGGGCGCCCGACCAGGCCCGGCGGGGTTTGGGGGTGCTATTTGGTGGTTTCGGTGCGTTGGGTGCCGGTGAAGGCGAAGGCGATGGTGGAGGTGGCGCCTTGGAAGGTGTTGTC
>NZ_JARDAN010000041.1:0-2167 GCF_040560085.1 Paenarthrobacter sp. CC6
TTACGTAAATCGAGTACCTCGCCACGACAACACCCATCCGCTAAGTGTTGCAATCACCGCAAGAACCCAAGGATCCTTTACCGGACACCCTTCTAGGGCCGGGGCCCGTCGTGGCTAGAGTCGAGACCTAGCTTGGGCCGACCATAGACTTACGGCATGCCGATGCGAATACTTACCCGGGAATGGTTCTCCCAGGCCCCTTACGACGAAGAACGTGAGGACGCGGGGCGCCAGTGGTTAGAGGCCCGACAGTCGGTCCGGCCCGCGCTCCACTCCGGAGCCGAGAAGCTTATTGACGTCGATGTCCATGACGGTGTGATCGACCTACTCCGCCAGGTCGAATGGGGTGTCGTCGAGCTCCGGGCGCTGATTGGCGACAGTCAAGTGGGCTATGAGTGGCTTTATGCCCGCTACCTTGGTGCCACCCTTTCCGTTGTCGAGACGGGTTTTGGCGAGGCCGGCACCGCGTTCGAGATGCTCGGCGACGAACTGACGTCTCAGGATGAGTCTTTCGTTCACAGCGTGATCACGTGGCCGCGAGGCGAGTTCGACATTGAGTTCGCTGCTGTGGACCTGACATTCACTCCCGCGGGTGGTGAGGATCGCATGGCGCTCATCACACGCGAAGAGCCGCCAAACGCGTCTATCAACCAATGAAGAAAAAGTCCGACACTCATGTGTCCAGAAAAGGATCCCTTTGCGGACACCTGATGACGCCGGTCGAGGGTAGGAGGGTCCAGGGGTCTACCAGATGTCCCAGACCACGCCCACGAACCAGTCCGCTGTGTCAGTCCGGGCGTTCTCGTCCCCGAGGGGTTCCAAGATGCATAACAGTGCTCGGGCAAACTTGGGGCCTGGTTCGATGAGATGCGTGTGCGGCTCGAATTCGTTCAGATAGCTCCGGCAGCTGACTTGGGCCAGCTGGAGAGCCTCCGGAGTTCCCCTTCCCAACAACCAGTACGACTCTGCCGTGGCCAAGATCGGCTGCAGCTCAAGAGGTGCCTTTATTTCTTTGATGTAGTGGAGCAGCACCAACATCAAGCCTTTCCATCTGTCTGTTCCCTGGGCGGCCGCGACCTGCTCGCCAGCGGACTGTAGCTCCCGTGAAGTCATTGGTCTGTTCAGATCGGGCATACCGTGGGGTGTTGGGCGGCCGAGGATCTTATCTAGTTCTTTATTGACGATCTGGGCTGCACTGGAGTCCCCGTCATAGTAGTCCTCCCAGAACCCGGGCACTAACCAGCGTGGTGGCGCAAATTCGAGCACGCCACCGTCACCGACTCTGGCCTCCCAGCTCTCTGGAATTGTTTCGTCGATGGTCTTAACGGCTCTTGAATCAAGCCAAGCCAAGTTTCTTTGGTCATCTGCCACTACTTGGATCTCGACCCGCCCGCTGGGGTACGCCAGAATGGAAGTCACCGTATATTCGGTGTCAAGCTTCAGCCAGCCGCTGCCTTCGAAAGGCAGAGCGGCAGCTGACTGGGAGATCTGCGCGTAGATGACTTTCATGACTTTGACTGAGCAGCCGCTAATTCTCGTGGTGTGAGCGGGCTGGTCGGGTGCCCGCCTTTCCAAGCTGCGGATCCTGCTACTTCGTCTGGATCGGACAGGTCTCCTCTGAACGTCTCTTGGGGTAACGACTGCGCTGACATGCCGACAGTCTACGGCCGGTCGATCATCCGGTGGGGATCCTTTACCGGGCCCTGCTGCCTTCGGCGCCCCGCCCGGTAAAGGATCCCTTGCCGGACGTTCCAGTTCAAAGAAGTAAGCCGTCTATTGGCCGGCATCTGCAACGCGGTTTCGCGCCTGTGCGAGCAGCTCGTTGTAATTTGCTTCAAAGGGCGCGACAAGAACTGACTCAAGGTCAGATTGCATGTCCCACAGGACGCGCTGTTCCGCTTGATGACTAACAACTGGGGCCTGACCGTTGTTCAAATGACATAACCATTCGAACAACACCAGTGCCTGGTCTTCGTTGAGTTCAATCCTCACCGGCTCAGACATGTCCTCGTCTCCCTTTCCATCCCGGGACGGTCAGTTTATCGCCGCTGAAACCTACTCATCGAGCGGGCTAACGCCCGGTGAGGGATCGGCGGATTCAGGCGGTCATTGCAACAGGAGTCCTTCGATCATTTCGATCGGTTTTCTGAACTCTAGTCTTTTGCGT
>NZ_JARDAN010000042.1:0-2087 GCF_040560085.1 Paenarthrobacter sp. CC6
GCGTTGTCCTCGTACCCGCACCCGCGGTTGATGCCTGATTTCTGGGAATTCCCGACCGTGTCGATGGGTATCGGCCCAATGAACGCGATTTACCAGGCCCAGTCCAACCGGTACCTGCAGAACCGCGGGATCAAGGACACCTCGGACCAGCAGGTCTGGGCGTTCCTTGGTGACGGGGAAATGGACGAGCCCGAGTCCCGTGGTCTGCTGCAGCTGGCAGCGAACGAGAACCTGGACAACCTGAACTTCGTGATCAACTGCAACCTCCAGCGCCTGGACGGGCCGGTGCGTGGCAACGGCAAGATCATGCAGGAACTCGAAGCGTTCTTCCGCGGTGCGGGCTGGAACGTGATCAAGGTCGTCTGGGGCCGGGAATGGGACTCCCTCCTGGAAGCGGACAAGGACGGGGCGTTGGTGAAAATCATGAACGAAACCCCCGATGGTGACTACCAGACCTACAAGGCCGAGTCCGGCGGGTTCGTCCGTGAGCACTTCTTCGGCAAGTCCCCGCAGACCAAGGACATGGTCGCGGACCTGGACGATGAGCAGATCTGGGGCCTCAAACGCGGCGGTCACGACTACCGCAAGGTCTACGCCGCGTACAAGGCAGCGACCGAGTTCAAGGGCAAACCCACCGTGATCCTGGCCAAAACGGTCAAGGGCTACGGCCTGGGCCCGCACTTCGAGGGCCGCAACGCGACCCACCAAATGAAGAAACTGACCATGGAAGACCTCAAAGCCTTCCGTGACCACCTGCGCATCCCGATCAGCGATGACCAGCTCGACGCCGACCTTTACCGGCCCCCGTACTACCACCCCGGCATGGACGCCCCGGAAATCAAATACCTCATGGACCGCCGCGCCGAACTCGGCGGGTTCGTGCCCGAACGGCGCCGCACCCACACCCCGGTCACCCTGCCCGAAGCCAAATCCTACGACGTCGCCAAACGCGGATCCGGCAAACAACAAGCCGCGACCACCATGGCCTTCGTCCGGCTCCTCAAAGACCTCATGCGCGACAAAAACTTCGGCGCCCGGTTCGTGCCCGTCGTCCCGGACGAATCCCGCACCTTCGGCATGGACGCGTTCTTCCCGACCGCGAAAATCTACAACCCCAAAGGCCAGAACTACCTCTCCGTGGACCGCGACCTCGTCCTGGCCTACAAAGAATCACCCGCAGGCCAACTGATCCACCCCGGCATCAACGAAGCCGGCGCCGTCGCAGCATTCACCGCCGCCGGCACCGCCTACGCCACCCACGGCGAACCCCTGGTCCCGATCTACGTGTTCTACTCCATGTTCGGCTTCCAACGCACCGGAGATTCCTTCTGGGCCGCCGCGGACCAAATGACCCGCGGCTTCATCATCGGCGCGACCGCAGGACGAACCACCCTCACCGGCGAAGGACTCCAACACGCCGACGGGCACTCCCCCATCCTGGCCTCCACCAACCCCGCCGTCCGCACCTACGACCCCGCCTACGGCTACGAAATCGGCCACATCATCCGCCACGGCCTCGAACAAATGTACGGCGAGGCCAGTGACGATAAAAACGTCATGTACTACCTCACCGTCTACAACGAGCCCATCACCCAACCCGCCGAACCCGAAAACCTCGACACCAACGGGCTCCTCAAAGGCATCTACCAACTCGCCGACGCCCCCGAGGCCACCACCGGAAACGGAAACCGCCCCACCGCGAACATCCTCGCCTCCGGCGTGTCCGTCCCCTGGGCCCTCGAAGCCCAAAAAATCCTCAACGACGACTGGGGAGTCGCCGCGACCGTCTGGTCCGTGACCTCCTGGAACGAACTCCGACGCGACGGACTCGACGCCGAAGAACACGCCTTCCTCAACCCCGGCCAACCCACCCGCACACCCTTCATCACCGAACAACTCCACGGCCACACCGGACCAGTCATCGCAGTCTCCGACTACATGAAAGCCGTCCCCGACCAAATCCGACAATTCATCCCCAACGACTTCGCCTCCCTCGGAGCAGACGGCTTCGGCTTCTCCGACACCCGCCAAGCCGCACGCCGCTACTTCAAAAACGACACCCACTCCATCGTCGCCAAAACCCTCCA
>NZ_JARDAN010000043.1:0-1855 GCF_040560085.1 Paenarthrobacter sp. CC6
GGAGAGTAGGACACCGCCGGACAACCATTAACGAAGAGCCCCAACCACGGTTGGGGCTCTTCCATTTAACAAACCAGCCAGTCAGGCAGCCACCACCTGACCCCGGGCCAGCGCGAACGGCAGCCGGTCGAAGATGATGCGGATCTCGCTGATGTGATTGTCTTCGATCCGATACAGTTCAGCGGCCGGAGCGTGCTGGACCGCCCGGTTGGCTGTCTCGTACATGAGAAGTGCTTCGTTCCCGGTGCCGTGGGCAGCCAGGAGCGCGGTCCCTGTCAGCGAAGCAGCGTAGGGCTCCATGAACGATCGCACGGCATCAATTCCCTTGATGGCCCCCGAGGGTGCATGGCAAACGACATCCCGGGCCAGGAGTTTTGCTGCCTCGTCCATGTCGTTGGTTGTCCATGCTCGGTAGTAGGCAACAGCGATTTCAACGGCTCGGGCCTGCTTGTCGGACATTGGCTTGTTCCTTTCGTTGGGCGTTTGCACCAGTTAAGACACCGGAACCGGGCTCATCGGAACGCATCAGGGGCACGTGCCAAGATGGGACCATGACGTCTGCGGAGTTGGAGTCGGCCAGGGCCGGTGACGAGTCGGCCTTCGCTTCGCTGATTGCACCTTTTCGCCGGGAGTTGCATGTGCACTGCTACCGGATCGTAGGGTCGGTTGACGACGCCGATGAGGTCATGCAGGAGGTGCTGCTCGCTGCGTGGCAGGGTCTGCCCGGATTCGAAGGCCGGTCATCCCTTCGTACCTGGCTATATCGGATCGCCACCACACGCTCCCTGAACATGCGAAGGGAGCAGGGCCGCCGACCGCGTCCCGCACCGCCTCCGCCTTTCGAGCTGCCGGCGCCTGGCGACCGGTTCGAGCTTGGGAATTTGCAGCCCTACCCCGAGGTGCTGCTCAGCGAGCTGGACCCTGCGGCCCGGGCGGTGGCGCGCGAGACCATAGAGCTCGCTTTCGTGGTGGCGTTGCAACGGATGCCTCCGCGGCAGACGGCTGTGCTGATTCTCTGCGACGTACTGGCCTTCACCGCAGCTGAGGCGGCCGACATGCTTTCCATCAGTTCGACCGCGGTCAAGGGGCTGCTGCAACGCGCCCGCTCCGCTAAGCCTTCCCCCGCACCACGGGTGAACAGCACCGGTTACCTTGAGCTGGCCACGCAATTTGCGGATGCCTTTTCACGTGATGACGTGGATGCTGTCCTTGCGCTGTTGACCGACGAATGTTGGCTGGCCATGCCTCCCGCTGTGGAGAGCTACGTTGGGCGGGATGCGGTCGGGGACTTCCTTCGAGCCAGCGCGTCCGGACGCCCGGGTGGCAGTTATACGCTGCTCCCTGTGCAAGCAGGTGGCCGGCCGGCCTTCGTCTGCTATTTGCAGGGGCGGGCCAGGGGGCTGATGGTGATCGAGCCATCCCTCGACGGTCACAGGATCGAGTCCATCATGCGTTTCCTGGATGACAGGCTGCACCGTCATTTCGGGACGCCGGATACACTCCCCTGATGCGGCCTTGAAGCCGCTCCACGCGGAGTCCTTGTAGGTGGTGTTCGACGGCGGTTTGGTGGGGTTTTGGGGGTTGGTGTGGGGGTGTTGGGTGGTGGATTTGCGTTGGGGTTGTGGGGCGTGTATTGTTTTCTGAGTCGCCGGGTGCGAAACGGAAAGCCGGAAGGTGTGTACGGTTCGGTAGGCGGCCAAAAATAACTCTTCTTTTCCAATGGCCCTGTTGTGGTGCGCTGCTTTGTGTGGTGTTCCGGTGGGGTGATGTTTTGGGGGGTCTGTTGTTTGAGAACTCAATAGTGTGCCAAGTTTGTTGATACCGATTGTTTTATTGATTGGTTGAATTTTGCCAG
>NZ_JARDAN010000044.1:0-1563 GCF_040560085.1 Paenarthrobacter sp. CC6
GTTCATGGGGATGCGGACGCCGCGTTCGTTGGCGACGTCGATGGCGCGGTCGTAGCCGGCGTCGACGTGGCGGATGACGCCCATGCCGGGGTCGTTGGTCAGGAGCCGTTCCAGTTTCTGGGCTGCCAGTTCCGTGCCGTCAGCGACGGAAACCTGGCCAGTGTGGATGGACCGGCCAATACCGACACCACCACCGTGGTGGATGGACACCCAGGTAGCGCCCGAGGATGCAGCAGTCAGTGCGTTCAGCAGCGGCCAGTCAGCAACCGCGTCCGAGCCATCCTTCATCGACTCGGTCTCACGGTACGGGGACGCCACGGACCCTGAATCCAGGTGGTCACGGCCGATCACGATCGGGGCCTTGACCTTGCCCTCGGCGACGAGCTGGTTGAACAACAACCCGGCCTTGGCGCGTTCGCCATACCCGAGCCAGCAAATACGTGCCGGCAGGCCCTCGAACTCCACCCGCTCCGCCGCGGCGTCGATCCACTTGTGGAGGTGCTTGTTCTCCGGGAACAACTCCTTGATGGCTTCATCGGTGACGCGGATGTCTTCCGGATCGCCCGAGAGCGCGACCCAGCGGAACGGGCCCAAGCCCTCGCAGAACAACGGACGGATATACGCGGGGACGAAACCGGGGAACTCGAACGCACGGTCGTACCCGCCCTTACGGGCCTCGTCACGGATCGAGTTTCCGTAATCAAAGACCTCAGCTCCGGCGTCCTGGAACTCCACCATCGCCTGCACATGGCGGGCCATGGAAGCCTGGGCCTTCTTGGTGAACCCTTCCGGATCCGCTTCGGCTTCGGTGTGCCACTCGGCCACGGTGATGCCCTCCGGCAGGTAAGACAACGGGTCATGCGCACTGGTCTGGTCCGTGACCACATCAAAAGTGACTTCCCCGGCCTTATGGCGGCGCAGCAATTCGGGGAAGACTTCAGCGGCGTTGCCCACGTAACCGACGGACCAGCCACGACGCTCGTCCTTGGCGGCCTGAACTTTGGCGATCGCGGTGTCCAGATCGGTTTCGACCTCGTCCAGGTACCGCTTACCCACACGCCGACGCAGACGGGACTCATCCACATCAACAATCAAGCACGCGCCATCATTCAACGTCACGGCCAGCGGCTGGGCACCGCCCATGCCACCACAGCCACCGGTCAGGGTCAAGGTACCGGCGAGCGGCCCTTCCGTGGAACCTTCAGCGGCAGGCGCGGGGTGGCGGCCCTCCGCAGCGAGCTTATTTCCGACGGCGGCAAAGGTTTCGTAGGTGCCCTGCAGGATGCCCTGGGTGCCGATGTAAATCCAGGACCCGGCCGTCATCTGGCCGTACATCATCAGGCCCTCAGCCTCGAGCCGGCGGAACTCAGGCCACGTAGCCCAATCACCGACGAGGTTGGAGTTGGCGAGGAGAACACGGGGCGCCCACTCATTCGTGCGGAAGACACCCACCGGCTTACCCGACTGCACCAGTAGGGTCTCGTCCTTCTCCATGGTTTCCAGGGTCCGGGTGATCGCATCGAACGCAGCCCAGGAACGCGCTGCGCGTCCCGTACCCCCGTA
>NZ_JARDAN010000045.1:0-1410 GCF_040560085.1 Paenarthrobacter sp. CC6
CGGCCTTACGTAAATCGAGTACCTCGCCACGACAACACCCATCCGCTAAGTGTTGCAATCACCGCAAGAACCCAAGGCCCCTTCACCGGGCATTAATTCGGGCGGGGTATACGGGAATCCGGCCTTGGCGGAAACACGCAGATTTGGAGAGAGCCGATGGGCAGCGCCGGCACGTCCGGTGGACGACCGGCTTACGGACGCCCCCTGCGTAGCCAAGCGTAAAGAGGATGGAGTGCACGGGTAGTCTGAAGCGATGTCCTATGACTTGGCAGTTTTTGGTTCCGAGGCACTCCTAAGCGGAGATGTAGCTACGCGTATCACGAACATCCGCGGCCTGACCGCTGACTTGGACCCCGACATGACGGCTTCTTGCTGGAGTTTCCGCGTCTTTAGAGGTCCCAAGCGAATTTACAGCTTCACGGTCGAAGGACCGTATGAAGATAGCGGCGAAGACACTCCGGAAACGTATGCCGAGATGGTCGTGTTTGGCATCAAGTATCGATACGACATTCTCATCGAAGGGGACGGAGATGCGTCGGGCGTCCCTTCTGCTCAGGCCTTCGCCAAGAAATTGGCCAAATCAGTCAGCGGGTTCGCTATGGATCTGCAGACTGACGAAGTATGGCCGAAGCCGAGGAAGCCTGCGCCCTCCACTGATTGGTATGACTCGCCCGATTGGAGCGATGAGGCAAAGGCGGAGTTCGAGGAAAAGCTCCGCAGCGTCCCTGGCACGGGTTCCGGATACCTGCACAGCAAAGCGATCCGACTCCAAATGGCCGGCGAGCTGAAGGGTGCCAGCGAACTTTGGTTACGGGTGCTGGATGACACGGACGAGTTCGTGGCCATGTCGTCCCATAACGCTGCGCTGGAAGGCTTGGGTGATATTTACGCCAAAGAGAACCCCGAGTTGTCCGCGCACTACTACCGTCGATTGCTGGCAAAAGACAGTCTCCAAATGACAACGGGCATGCAGGCAGTCAAACTTGCCCAAGTCCTCATAACCCGAGGCGAGACCTCCGACCTCGAAGAGGCAGCAGCGCTGCTCGAACGCTGGGCCGAGGGGCCAGATGACCCCTTTGCCGTCAACAACTTCAGATGGAACATGGCTGTTATCCATTTGGCCCAAGCCATCGGCGACCAGGACGCTGCACGCAAGGCTGCACGTCGTGGCTTGGACCTCCTTGGAGTGGGCCCTCAGTTCCCGGCTCAGTTGTGCAGTCAGAAGTGCAGGGGTGTGCACGTGAACGACGAAACGGTGGACTGGCTGCAGCAAATAGCTGAATAGATCCCGTGCCAACGGTGGCATAAATTCGTGGCGGACACGCCCGTTAAAGGATCGGCGGATTCAGGCGGTCATTGCAACAGGAGTCCTTCGATCATTTCGATCGGTTTTCTGAACTCTAGTCTTTT
>NZ_JARDAN010000046.1:0-1288 GCF_040560085.1 Paenarthrobacter sp. CC6
GGCGTCTTCAGGTGGCTAGTGCAACACCCCTGTAGTTGGAGGGGTGTCATGGTCAAGAAGTTGCCGTGGTCGGTTCGTGCGTGTGCGTATGAGCACTTGCTGGCGGGTGAGGACACGGGACGAAGTGCTGCCGCGGCTGGGGTGTCCCGGCAAGCGGTGTCGCATTGGGCGAAACTAGCGGGCATGGAACTTATCTCCGGCCCTGGTGGTGGCGTGCGTCTTCCGATGGCTTCGGAGGTGCTTTCGCGGGATAAGGAGCGAAGGTACCGGCGGCTGACTTTGGAGGACCGGGCTTATATCAAGGCCTGTCTGGGCTTGCCGGAGCCGCGTTCCATGCGACAGATCGCCAAGGAGTTGGGCGTGCATCCATCAACGGTGTCCCGGGAGATCCGCCGACACAGTATCGAGCATTGGGCCCGGCGCTATTACGACGCCGGGGTTGCCCAACACCGGGCACTGGTCCGCCGTAGACGGAACCGGCCCGTGAAGCTCTCTGCGGGAACGGCGGTGTGGAAGGAGGTCGTGGCACGCTTGAACCAGCGTTTCTCACCTCAACAGAGCGCTGCGGACCTGAAGAAGACGTTCCCCGAGCAGCCGGAGATGCACGTGTCCCACGAGTCAATTTACCAAGCCCTTTACGTGCAGGGCCGGGGTGCCTTGCGGCATGAACTTGCCGTGGAGAAGGCCCTACGTTCGGGCCGGACCGGTCGTAAGCCCCAATCAAAGCTGCCTGCCAGGAACGTAAGGCCCTGGCTTGAAGGGGCCCGGCTGAGCGACCGGCCCGCCGAAGTCCAGGACCGGGCCGTGCCCGGCCATTGGGAAGGTGATTTGGTCGTGGGTCCCGGTAACTCCGGGATCGTCACCTTGGTCGAGCGCTCCTCACGGTTCACTTTGCTGGGCCGGCTGCCGGGAGCCAGGGACAGCGCGACGGTCATCGAGGTCATGCAGAAAATGATCCACACCCTGCCCCAGGCGATCCTTAAAACGATCACCTGGGACCAAGGCACGGAAATGGCTCAACACGCCAAGTTCACAGTAGCGACCGGCTGCCAGCTGTTCTTCTGTGACCCGCACTCACCCTGGCAACGCGGCACGAACGAGAACACCAACGGACTGGTCCGCGATATCCACCCCAAAGGCACGAACTTCAACCAGGTCAGCGACGAAGAACTCGCCCACACCCAGCACCTGCTCAACATCCGACCGCGTCAAACACTCCAATGGGACACCCCAACTGAAAGACTGACCAAACTAATCGATGGTGTTGCACTAGCAAGCTGAAACCGCC
>NZ_JARDAN010000047.1:0-1265 GCF_040560085.1 Paenarthrobacter sp. CC6
GGCAAAGTCATAGGGTCGTTGCAACGCTCTGATTGATGGAGCGTTTTATGGTCAAGTTGTTCCCCAAGGCTGCGCGTACTGAGTTTCTTGATTTGGTGTGTGCGGGGATGCCTGTTCGTACTGCTGCCCGGCGTGTCGGGGCGGTGCACGCTACCGGGCACAATTGGTGGGTTCAGTCTGGCCTAATGATGACCGTGAACCGGGGTGCTACCGGAGGTCTTGCCGATCCTGCTCCTTCAGTCGGGGGCCCTGGCCGTGCGTTGGGTCTGGAAGAGCGAGGCATGATCCAGATGGGTGTGCGGATGGGCCTCAGTTACGCGAAGATCGGCGCATTGATCGGGCGGGATAAGTCCGTAGTTTGGCGGGAGGTCAAACGCCACACGAGCGCGGACGGGAAGTACTACGCCTCGGTCGCTCACGCCAAAGCGCATCAGGACAGGCGCCGTCCCAAACCCTTCAGGCTGGCCAAGGACGAGGGTTTGTGCCGGCTGATCGGCGTCTGGATGGATGACGGGTGGAGTCCGAAGCTGATCTCCTCGATGTTGGCGTATTACTTCGGTGACGATCAGACTATGCAGGTGAGCCACGAGACGATCTACCAGGCCCTTTACGTCCAAACCCGCGGGAACCTGCGGGCGGACCTGGCCGAAAAGCTCAGCCTGAAACGCAAACAACGCATCCCCCACGGCACTGACCGGCGCGCCAACAGCCCCTATAAAGAGGCCTTCAAGATCAGCCAACGTCCCGCCGAGGTCCAGGACCGGGCAGTGCCCGGGCATTGGGAAGGTGACCTCATCATCGGCGCCAACGGGACAGCGATCGGAACCTTGGTGGAACGCTCAACCCGGTTCACGATCCTGCTGCACCTGCCAGGGGACCACACCGCGGAAACCGTTGCCGCCGCGATGATCCGGGAGATGGCCTCCCTCCCGGATCACCTGCGCCGGTCGATCACCTGGGACCGCGGCACCGAACTGGCCGACTACGCAAAAATCCAGACCGCTCTCGATACGACGATGTACTTCTGCGACCCGCACTCGCCCTGGCAGCGCGGCACCAACGAAAACACCAACCGGCTCCTGCGGTTCTGGTTCGAGAAAGGCACTGACCTTTCAGTGCACACCCCCGAGGACATCCGCCTGGTCGCAGCGAAACTCAACCGCCGCCCCAGACCAACACTGAACCTCGAGACCCCAGCCAACCGGCTAAACCAGCTGCTACAAGCGGCCTAACCCCCAGCGTTGCTCCCACCAATTGACTTTGCC
>NZ_JARDAN010000048.1:0-1221 GCF_040560085.1 Paenarthrobacter sp. CC6
CCTTGGGTTCTTGCGGTGATTGCAACACTTAGCGGATGGGTGTTGTCGTGGCGAGGTACTCGATTTACGTAAGGCCGGATCTTTTGCAGCTCTTTTGGGCCGGGATGCAGGCCGGTGATTTCATCACTGACGCTGTTGCGCCGATCAATACGAGCAGGCGGACCGGGCGCCGGGTCCTGGCCGAGGCCGGCGGTGTCCGGCCACGCCGCGGCCGGGGTCTGAAGGGAAGGTGCCTGACCTTCGCTCAGCGTGAGGAGATCGCGGTGCTGCGCGCTCAGGGACATTCGCTGCGCCGGATCGGGGCCGTGGTCGGCAGGTCGGCCTCGACGGTGTCCAGGGAGCTGCGGCGCAATTCGGTGGCTGGGTTGCCTTACCGGGCGACGTCGGCTCACGCTCTGGCTTATGAGCGGGCTTCGCGGCCGAAACCGGCGAAACTGCACACCAACACTGTGTTGCGTGCGAAGGTGGAAGAGGACCTGAAAAAGAAGTACTCGCCTGAGCAGATCGCTGGACGCCTGCGGGTTGAGTTTCCCGATGAGCCGGAGATGCGGGTGTCACCTGAGACCATTTACCAATCGCTCTACGTTCAGTCCCGCGGAGCGCTCAACCGTGATCTGGCCGTGTGTTTACGCACCGGACGTGCGCTCAGGCAGCCCTGCAGGAAGGCCGGCCAGCGGAAGAACCGGATCCCGGGGATGATCAATATCTCCGAGCGACCCGCCGAGGTTCAGGACCGTGCGGTGCCAGGGCATTGGGAGGGTGACCTGATTATCGGCAAGGGCAACCAGTCCGCGATCGGGACCCTCGTGGAGAGAACCACCAACTACACGATGCTCGTGCATCTGCCGGACGGATACAAAGCAGAACAAATGCGCGACGCCTTGGCCGCGAAGATCAAGACGCTCCCTGAGGCGCTGAGGCATTCCCTCACGTGGGACCAGGGCATCGAAATGCAGGACTGGAAAACCGTGAAAATCGACGCCGGTATCGACATTTACTTCTGCGATCCGCACTCACCCTGGCAGCGGGGCATCAACGAAAACACGAATGGCCTGCTACGGCAGTACTTCCCGAAGGGCACCGACCTGAGCATCCACAGCGCCGAAGACCTCGACTGGGTCGCCCAGGAACTCAACGACCGGCCACGCAAAAGACTAGAGTTCAGAAAACCGATCGAAATGATCGAAGGACTCCTGTTGCAATGACCGCCTGAATCCGCCG
>NZ_JARDAN010000049.1:0-1034 GCF_040560085.1 Paenarthrobacter sp. CC6
GGACACCGCCGGACAACCATTAACGAAGAGCCCCAACCACGGTTGGGGCTCTTCCATTTAACAAACACTTCAACTTCACACAAGCACCGGCCCTGCCCCCTCGTGGAAGTATGCGCGTTAGGGCATTGCCGGGAGTCGTTCCTGGCTCACGCCTGCGGTTGACTGGAGCTTCGCATCGCCAACTCGGAGGTCGCCATTGCTGCGGAGAGTCGCGCGTGCGTCAACGTAATCTACGGCAATGCCGTAGACGGCCACCCACACAACCCACCCGACATTGAATGTGCCGGGCGGGCGGCGGGTTCAGGAGCCGCTTGTCTTTGCAGCCTTTGCTGCGGCTTTCGCTGCTTGCTTGCTGGCGCGGACCTTGGCCAGGGATGCAGGGTCCACGATGTCGGCCACGGATAAGTAGGAGCCGTCTTCTCCGTAGTGGCCGGCGGCCTCACGCCATCCGGTGGCTTTGAGACCGCATTGCTTGCCCAAAAGCGCCAGGAAGATCTTCGCCTTTTGTTCTCCGTAACCGGGCAGTGCCTTGAGCCTGCGGAGCACTTCGGGGCCGTCAGGGTTACCCTTCGTCCAGATCGCTGCTGCATCTCCGTCCCAGTCACTGTGCACCGTGGCAGCGAGGGCCTGGACCCTGCCTGCCATGGAGCCCGGAAAGCGGTGGACGGCGGGCCTCTCCTTGAAGAGCTCCACGAAGCCGGCCGGATCCTGGCCAGCGATGACGCCCGGATCGAGGGTGCCCAGACGCGTACGGATCTTCTCCGGGCCGGCAAAGGCCGATTCCATGGTGACCTGTTGATCGAGCAGCATGCCCGTCAACAATGCAAAGGCGTCTTGACTGAGCAGCTGGTCGGCGGCGTCTTCGCCTGTGATGTGGAGTTCCATGGGTCCCATCCTCCCACCCACCGGCGGTGTCGTCACGGCCGTGTTGTAGGTGGTGTTCGACGGCGGTTTGGTGGGTTTTGGGGGTTGGTGTGGGGGTGTTGGGTGGTGGATTTGCGTTGGGGTTGTGGGGCGTGTATTGTTTTCTGAGT